>NZ_JAEIJE010000040.1:0-6987 GCF_016772095.1 Comamonas sp. NyZ500
GAGAAGCAAGTGCCGCTGCCCATCCCCACCAAAAACTGGGTGGCGCTGACCCGCCTGCCCTGGATGCCCGCCGACCAGATGATCCCGCCGCACATAGAACTCCGCATACAGCTTGCCCAGCGGGGCGATCACCAGATCCGGATCAGTGGGCACAAACGCCAGGCTGGCGATAAAGAAGTCCAACGTCTCGTTGCGCAAATGCTCGGTCAGGTACGGGGCTTTGTTCACATCCACGTAAATATGGATGCCTGCGTAGTGGGTTCGCAAATCGCACAGCAAGCTTTGCAGAACGGTTGCCGCCGGGTAGGGGCCGACACCAAAGGCAATGTCGCCGATTTTGCGCTCGCGGTACAGCGACACGTCGCGCTCCAGGCAGCGGCTGTCAAACAGCAGCTTGCGGGCACGCTCCACCACGAAGGCTCCGGCATCGGTGCAGGTCACCTCGGCGGTGCCACGGTTAAAGAGCAGCAAGCCCAGCTCGTCCTCCGCCGCCAGGATGCTGCGGCTGAACGCGGGCTGGCTCAGGTGGCACTGCTCGGCGGCGCGACCAAAGTGGCGGGCATCGGCCAGGGCCACCACGTGACCCATACGTTTCAAATCCATGGCAATCTCCTTTGCGATGCACCAAACGCATCGATTCTTAAGGATGGTCTGCAAAACCTCCGCATGCAGCCCTGAATGTGAGACAGTGACAGCATGAAGCAGATGAGCCTGAGCACCACTGGATTTGAACGCAAGACCAAGAGAACGCGCAAGCGCGAGTTCCTCGACGAGATGAACCTGGTCGTGCCTTGGGCTGAGCTTGTGGGCTTGATTGCGCCACACGCGCCGGCGCGTGGCGCCAAAGGTGGTCGTCCACCGTTTGCTGTGGAAACGATGCTGCGCATTCACTTTTTGCAGCAGTGGTTCAACTTGTCTGACCCGGCCATGGAAGAAGCCCTTTATGACACGCCGATGTTCCGTGAGTTTGCCCGGCTGGACATGGGAGAGGACCATCTTCCCGACGAAAGCACCATCTTGCGTTTTCGCCATTTGCTCGAAGCTCACGATCTGAGCTTGCAAATCTTGGCAACCGTCAACGCCACGCTCACCTCCAAGGGTTTGCTGCTCAAGCAAGGCACAGTCGTGGATGCGACGTTGATTGCGGCGCCGAGTTCGACCAAGAACAGCACAGGCGCGCGCGACCCCGAGATGCACCAGACCAAAAAGGGCAACCAGTGGCATCACGGCATGAAGGCGCACATCGGCTCGGATGCTGATTTGGGGCTGGTGCACAGCGTGACCACCACGGCGGCCAATGCACACGACATCACCCAGGCGCACGCGTTGTTGCACGGGCAAGAAACCGACGTCTTTGCCGATTCGGGCTACCGGGGTGTTGAAAAGCGCGAAGAAATTCAGACCAAGCACCCGGATGTGAAATGGCACATCGCCATGATGCCTGGCAAGCGAAAGGCCATGGACAAGAGCACGCCCATGGGCAGCATCCTGGAGCGGTTGGAAAAGACCAAAGCCAGCATCCGTGCCAAGGTGGAACATCCGTTTCGTGTCATCAAGCGGCAGTTCGGCTACGTCAAGGTCAAGTACCGTGGGCTGGCCAAGAATACGGCCAATCTGATGACGCTGTTTGCACTGTCCAACCTGTGGATGGTGCGCAAACGGCTCTTGAATATGGGGGCGCAGGGATGAGTGCGCCCAAAAACGGCCAAGGGGCCACGACTGGGGCTCAATACGCCCCGTATCTGCCCTTTGAACGCAAAAAAGTGTCGTCATCTGAAATAACAGCCCCAAGCCGCCGCGTCAGCGGTGGTTGTGCAGACCTTCCTTAACTAAAATGCAATGGACGTTTTGCCCCGCTGCTTTAACAATCACTGGGCTTTCGCATACCTATATAGGAGACAACCGTGAACCCCCTTGTATTTGCCCTACCGATATTTTTTATCGCCATCGCCTTCGAGGTCTGGCTGCTGCACCGCAAGAAAAAACTGGCGCTGTATGACCTGGCCGATGCGCTGACCAGCGCCCACATGGGCATCTTCATGCTCATCTTCTCGGTGTTCATCAATGTGGCCGTGTACACCGTGGTGTACGACAACTTCCGTCTGGCCGAGTGGCCCATGGACTCCATCGTGCTGTGGGTTTTGGCGCTGTTGTTCTACGACTTTTGCTACTACTGGGTGCACCGCCTGGGGCACGAGGTCAGCTTTCTCTGGGCCTCGCACATCGTGCACCACTCGTCCGAGTACTACAACCTGAGCACCGCCCTGCGCCAAACGGCCTCCGGCAAAGCTGTGGTGTGGATTTTTTACCTGCCCATGGCGCTGATGGGCGTGCCGCCCAAGATGTTCGTCATCGTCGGCCTGATCGACCTGCTGTACCAGTTCTGGGTGCACACCGAGCTGGTGGGCCGCATGGGCTGGTTTGACCGCGTGTTTGTGTCCCCTTCCAACCACCGCGTGCACCACGGCCAGAACGATTACTGCATCGACAAAAACTACGGTGGCCTGCTGGTCATCTGGGATCGCATGTTTGGCACCTTTGCCGAAGAGCGCGTGGGCGAAAAAATCACCTACGGTGTGCGCAAGCCGCTGCAGAGCTACAACATCTTGTGGGGCAACCTGCACTACTACGTGGACTTGTGGAAGCTGGCTGGCCAGACCAAAGGCTGGCGCGCCAAGCTGGGCGTGTGGATGGCCCCACCCGGCGGCTGGACAGACCAGCCCATTGAGCACTTTGACGAGAAAAACTTCACCCGCTTCGCCCCCAGTTCCACGCTGCGTGGCTACGCGGCGGCTCAATCGGCTGTGCTGCTGATTTTTGCGGTGCACTGCATCGCCGGTGCGGGCAACCTGCCGCTGGCGCAGGGCCTGGGCTACGGCGTACTGCTGGGCCTGAGCTACATGAGCATCGGCCTGATGCTGCAAGGCACCAGCTGGGCGCGCTCGCTGGAACTGGTGCGCGTACTGGGCATGGGCGCGGGCCTGGCGGCTTCCGCCAACTGGTTTGGTTTTGACATGCCCATGGCGGCTCGCGCTGCGGGCGTGCTGTGGGCGCTGACCAGCGCATTCTTCCTGATGCGTCAGGGTAAACAAACTTCTATGGGAGTCGCTGCATGAACGCCGACGCACTATCTGACCTGATTCTCGCGCTGGTATGCGCCTACCTGGGCTGGAGCGCAGGCCGCCAGCGGGCCGCCTGGACGGGCGGCATGTTGATCTTGGGCATCGCCTCCACCTTGGGCGTGCTGCGCTTCAGCGAGGTGCCCTGGGCCCTGGGGCCACACAAGTTCATGAGCGTGTTCTCGGCCTGTGTGTCGTTCACGCTGTTTGCCATCGCGCTGCGCTGGCCGTTCTCGCCTACATCCACCCGCATGGCTGCCGCCGGGCGCTTTATCGTGCTGGTGGGTGGCTTTGGCGTGTCGGCGGCGCTCACCGTCGCTCCCTGGTGGGGCCAAGCCTTGCCGGGCCTGAGCATCATCCTGATCGTGGCCACCATGCTGCAGCGCAAGTCGCTGGTGGGCATTCTGGGTGCGCTGTCGTTGGTGGGTGGTTTTGCGGTGTTTGCTGCGGTCAAGCCCGATGTGCTGCTGGCCGGCATGTTCAACAAGGTGCAGGCGCTGCATTACCTGCTGGCCATTGGTTTGCTGCTGCTGTCGCGCGTGAAGCTGGACAAAGATCTGTAAGCTCAACCCATGAAACTCCTGGTCTTCGCAGGCAGCACCCGCCTGAACTCGTACAACCGCCAACTCGCCCGCGTGGCCGCCAACATGGCCCGCGCGGCCGGGGCGGAGGTCTCGCACATCGAGCTGGCGGACTTTGACATCCCGCTCTACAACGCCGACCTCGAATCCCGCGGCACCCCTGCCGACGTGATTCGGCTCAAAGAGTTGATGGACGCGCACCCCGCCTGGCTGATTTGCTCCCCTGAGTACAACGGCAGCTACACCGGCTTGCTCAAAAACACGCTCGACTGGGCCAGCAGCCCGGTCAAGGGCCATGCCGTGTGGAGCAATGGCGACAAGCCGTTTGCGGGCAAGGTGGTGGGCTTGCTCAGTGCCTCCGGTGGTGCCATGGGCGGCTTGCGTTCGCTCAACACCTTGCAGCCCATGCTGATGAACCTGCAGTGCTGGGTCAACCCGGTGCAGTACGCACTGGGCCGAGCTGGCGAGGCGTTTGATGGCGAGGGCGAGCTGCACTCCCCGGCGCAGTACAACGGCGTACGCGCGGTGGTGGACAAGACGCTGTGGGCGGCGGCCAAGCTGAACGCCGCCTGAGCGCCGACCAGGACTATCTGCGTCAATTTTGAGAGGCTTTTTGGCCTCTAGCCCGCATAGATACTGCGCAAGCAGCTATGAAATGTGTAGCAACTTGCGCCAACCGATAAGCCCCTATGGCTGATTGGAGTGCTTCAAACCCACACTCCATTCCGCCAGCATGGCTGCCCCTACCGTCTGAAAGGCGGGGGTGCCGTGCAGGTGCTGCCGCAGCTCCTGCGCCGCACGCAACACACCCTGCGCCACCGCCCCCAGCAGCTCCCTGGCCCGCGCCTCGGTCATGTTGCAGTGGGTGCGGGCAAAGGCCAGCAGCGCCTTCGCAGCGGGCCAGCGCTTGCTGCCGCCCAGGGTGAGCGCCAGGATATCCGCAGGCTTGTACGCGGTGGTGGTCACCAGGTCGTAGATCGGGGCCAGGCGGACTTCGCTTTCGGCATCGTCATACAGCACCCCAAAATTCTTCAGATGCGCATCGCCATTTTTCAGGGCGCACGACAAGGCCAGCGCTTTGAAAAATTGCGCCAGCGCGGGCCGCACCTGTTCGGGCGACACAAAATCACGAATGCGCCTGGTAACGCCTTCGTACGAGCCATCGTATTTCTGGCTGGCGGTTTTGCCGTTGAGCACGCAAAAGTCTTCAAACCCCAGGTACACCCCGTCGCGCAGATCAAAGCGCTCCACCAGCAAAAATTGGCCGCCGCTGGATAGCGCACAGGTCGGCACTGCCAGCCCCGCATGCAGGGCCGCCCGCATGCAAAAGTATTCGTTCTCGGCCAGGCGGGGGTAGTCGTCCGTCCAGGCTTTGACGATGTGCGTCGCCCCCCGGTGCGAGAGTCGGCTCAGGGCCGCACTGTCGCGCACCAACACCTTGGGCATGGCCCCCGAGATGCCGGAATGCACGGCGTAGCGGGCCAGCAGGCTGTCAAACAAGCCTTCCGCGCCATCGTGGGCCAGCAGGTCGGTCAAGTTTTCGGTGGGCACCTCGGGTGCGGCCTCGCCCGGCCGGGCAAAGCGCAGCCGCCCGATTTGCGATTGCCCCACCACCTGCAGCAAGGCCAGCGCATCAAAGTGGGGAATGACTTTGCTGAACTCTTTGCGCAGGCGCTCGGCCAGCGCACCCTCGGGCAAGTTCATGTCAAACACCGGATGCAGCACTTTGGTGGCCGAGGCGTACTGCTCGGGCACCACGGGCATGCTTAAGGACACGGCACACGGCGGCTGGCACTGCGCGTCGTAGCCAAACTGGTATCTGTCCGCATCAGACTCCGGCCTGAACAAGCGCCCCGCCAACTGCGGGCCGACGTAAACGTTAAGCACGCTGCTGCTCCTTCAGAAGCTGCTGCAAGGTGGGCCGCCGCGTCTTTTCCTGCGCCACCAGTTCCAGCCCCAGCGCCGCGCACAGCGACAGCACTTTGCGGATGCCGATCTCGGGCACCGTGCCGTTTTCAATGCCCGAAATGGTGGCGCGGCTCATCCCCAGTTGCTGCCCCAGACTGGCTTGCGACAGCTTGCGGCTTTTGCGCGCCAGGCAGATGTGTTGACCGATTTTGTCCAGATCCATATGCATCCTATGCAGTGCAATTCATCACCATTTAGATAACATGCATTGTATGAGATGCAAAACAATGGTCAACCACACCGTTGTCGCTGCCTGTGTCGGTGCTTCTATACGCTGTCTGTTGCCACCCGCTGCAACAAGCCCGCATCCACCACCGCAATCTGCCGGTAGGTGATGCGAATCAGCCCCTCGTCGGCCAGCCGGCGCAGCTCTTTGTTGACGATGGGGCGGGTGTAGCCCAGCATATCGGCCAGCTCGCTTTGCGACACGCTCACGCACCAGTCGGGCTGCGCGCTGCCCGGCGGGCGGAGGTCTTCCATCACTTGCAGAATGATGCGGGCACAGCGCTGGCGCAGCGGCAACAGCGCCATGTCGGCCAGCTCCTGGTAGAGCTGGCGGTTGCGGGCATACAGCAGGGTGTGGATGGCCGCGCCAAAGGCGGGCACGCGCTGCATCAGTTGCACAAACTGCGCCCCCGGCATCAGCCATAGCGCCGTCTCGGGGCCGGCGCGTGCGTCGTGAATGGCGCTGCCGCCGTCCAGCACAGGCAGCATATTGAACAGTTGCCCGGCGCCCAAGGGCCGCACGATGTGCACCTTGCCCAGCGCGTCGACCAGCCCCACCAGCAAATAGCCCGACAGCACCACGCACACCTGTGGAACCGGGTCGCCATGCTGCTGGTAGGTTTGCTCGACCGCCAGCGCCTTGTAGCTGCCCATGGCCACCAGCGCGGACACCACGGCCTCCCCGACACCGCCAGCCGTGCCAACGCCCGAAGCGGCATCGAGCTGCTGCACCAAAGGCGACTGGCGCAGCACCTGCGCCGCCAGCGTGGCCCAAACACCGGTGCCGCCCGAACCAGCAGATGCTTGCGAAGACTTATTGCGTGGGTTTGTCATTTTTAGAACAGACAGTGTGCCGCCAATTCACAACACTCGCCGTCGGTATGAACAACACATCCGCCCAAAGCGATAACGAGAGAGAGACGCACACATGAGAACCATTATCCGTGGCCTGTTAGGCCTTTTAGCCATCCTGGTGGTGCTGGCCATCGGCCTGTTGCTCTGGGTCAAGGGCCTGGCCAAAGACACCGGCCCCGAAGGCCGCCCCACCTACGGCAGCTACACCTGGGCAGACACCAAGCCACCCCGTGGCGGCC
>NZ_JAEIJE010000041.1:0-5707 GCF_016772095.1 Comamonas sp. NyZ500
CGATCTACCAACACCACCTCCGCGCCAGTGCTAGCTTTTCGTACCGTCACTTATTGCACTGAAAACGAGGAGACCCCTCTGCCCGCGGCCGAGATCGAGAACGCGGTGCTCGCGCAGATCCACGCGGCGCTCTCGGCGCCGGAGGTGCTGATCGGCACCTGGCGGGCGTGCCAGCGCCACCCGGCCGGTGCTGCCCTCGATGAAGCGCAGGTGGTGGTGGCGATGCGGCGCATCGGCGACGTGTGGGCGCAGTTGTTCCCGGCCGAGCAGCAACGCATCGCGCGGCTGCTGATCGAGCGGGTGCAACTGCATGAGCACGGACTCGACATCCTCTGGCGCGAGGATGGCTGGTTGGGATTGGGGCCCGAGATCGGCGCGCATCCCTTGGTCGGCGAGTGCCGCACGCCTGCCGAGGAGGCCTTGGCATGACCCGGTCGCCTCCCGATCCGACTCCGAACTCCCGCCGTCGCGCGATCCGCGTCGAGGTCGGCAACGACGCGCGCAGCTACGTCAGCGACGGGCAGCGGGTGACCCTGGTGCCCCTGACGATCAAGCGCCGGCAGAACCGCAAGCTCCTGATCCCGCCGACGCCCGAGTCCGCCGCTGCGACCACGGGCGGCCTGGATGCGCCGATGATCAAGACGCTCGGCAAGGCCTTCTACTGGAAGCGGCTGATCGACGAAGGCGTCTATCCGACGACCGCCGACCTGGCGCGCGCGCTGAAACTGGAGCCCGGCTGGGCGGCCGAGGTGCTGCGCATGACCCTGCTGGCCCCCGACATCGTCGAGGCCATCCTGGACGGGCGCCAGCCCCGGCATCTGAATCTGCACACGCTGCGTGGCCGCCAAGACCTGCTGCCTCGCGACTGGGGCGAGCAGCGCCGGCTGCTGGGTTTTCCGCCACCGGCCCAGTGACCGGCCGCACGGGTGCGGTGCAGGCGCGGCTTGCGCTGCGGACGCTCGGTGGTGTCCTCGTACACGCCGTCGAGCCACAGCATGTGGAAGTGGATGTTGAGATTCAGCGCGCTGCCGAAGCGCTGGATCAGGGTCACCACGCCGCATTGCGCCGTATCCCGCGGCACGCCGGCCTGATCGGCAAGCCAACCGGCGATCACACGATGCACGATGCCCAGCACCGGGCCGATCGCCTCAGGCTTGCTGGCGAACAGGAAGCGCAACGGGTACGGAAAACTCAGCACCCATTGCCGCACCGGCCGCGGGCCAAACACCTCCTCCACCAGGTGCCGCGCGCTCTCGGCCATGCGCCGCGCCCCGCAGCTGGGGCAGAAGCCGCGCTTCTTGCAGGAATACGCCACCAGCCTCTCGGCCCGGCACTGCTCGCAGACCACGCGCAGGAAGCCGTGCTCGAGCACGCCGCAGCGCAGGTAGGTCTCGAACTCCTCGCGCACATACTCGGGCAGCGGGCGGTCTTCGGCCTCAAGACGCGCGATGAAGTCCGGGTAGTGCGCCTGCACTAGCGCGTACAGCAGCGTGCGCTCGGGCAGGTGGCGCGCGTAACGCGCAGCGGCGTGGGCGGCCGGCAGTGGCGCGCACACCTCGGCCTGCCGCCGGGGTGCGGTCAGGCGCGGCACGCAGCGCTCCGTTGCAGGGACGGCTGCTCAGGGTTGCGCCCGCGAGCACGCGTTCATATCGGCGTTTTCTGATCTTCGCGTCAGACATTGCCGCGGGGCGGGTAGGAAGTCTCCCGCCTCGGACGCCAGTCGCTGAGCATTTGATCCGCGACGAGCGGGATCTCACGGCGCATGTCGATTACGTGCACTTCAACCCGGTCAAGCATGGGCACGCCGCCTGCGCGGCTGCGTGGCCGTATTCGAGCGTGCATCGGTATGTGGCGCAGGGCGATCTCGCGGCCGACTGGGGAGTGGCTGGCGAGGCGGCCGGTGGCGGGGGCGAACGGGGCGCGCATAGGCGGTGAGGCGGGTCAAGACCCGCCCTACCGCCGCTGGGGAGTGGATGGCGAGGCGGCCGGTGGCGGGGGCGAACGGGGCGCGCATGGGTGGTGAGGCGGGTCAAGACCCGCCCTACCGCCGCTGGGGAGTGGCTGGCGAGGCGGCCGGTGGCGGGGGCGAGCGGGGCGCGCATGGGCGGTAAGGTGGGTCGGGCCCCGCCCTACCGCCGCTTAGTACTACATATGGGTGCGGCACATGCGTGATCAACTACATCTAGTGATTTCGGCTTGACGACGGCATCTCGCCGAAGCTAGACTGCACCCCGTTGATGGTTCCCCTTGGTCAGCTTGAAGGCCATTGCGACTTGGCGCCTTGGCCAGCCTGCTGACACCGGAGACGGAGGACGCCGCCTGATGCCCAGCACCGACACGATCCGCGTCCACGTTCCGCTCTCCTTGCGCAAACGCGGCGGCCGCCCGCGCATCCTGCCGCCCAAGGAGATCGAGACCGGCCTTCCACCCCGAAATCGGAGCGGTCGGCGAGCCATTGACCCTGCGGATTCTAGGCTCCTAATCTTCGCCGGCTTTTTTTGCACCTCCCCCGACTTCGACCTGCCATGCCCCTGACCGCCTGCCGATCGCTCCCGACCGTTGCCCTGGCTGCCAGCCTGCTGTCTCTGTCCGCCGCCTTCGCACCGCCGGCGCAGGCCAATGGCGGTAGCCTGATCTCGGCTGGCAGCCTGCACACCTGCGCGCTCTCCGGCTCAGGGCGGGTCTACTGCTGGGGCCGGGGCGACTACGGCCAACTGGGCAACGGCAGCACGGCGTCAAGCACGGTTCCGGTGCTCACCCAGGGCATCCGTCGCGGCACCGTCGAGTTCGCCGCCAGCGGCTACCACGGCTGCGCCCTGTTCGCCAGCGGCAACGCCAAGTGCTGGGGCCATGGTCGCTTTGGCGAGCTCGGTGACGGCAGCGCCAATGACAAGGCGACGCCAGTCAGCGTGAGCGGCTTGATCGGCGCCTCGGCGGTAACGGCCGGCTTCTATCACAGCTGCGCCCTGACCGGCCTTGGCGTGGTCAAATGCTGGGGCAACAACGATTACGGTCAGATCGGCGACAACACCACGATCCATCGCGTGACGCCGGTCGAGGTCTTGCATCTGACCGGCGCCACCGCCCTGGCGGCCGGCTTTTTCCATTCCTGCGCGGTGACTGGCGCCGGCGGGGTGGCGTGCTGGGGCGGCAACCTCAACGGCCAGTTGGGTGATGGCACGGTGATCAACCGCAAGACCCCGGTCGCGGTGGTCGGCCTGGGCGACGTCACGGCGGTGGCGGCCAACGGTCGGCACAGCTGCGCCTTGACCAAGGAAGGCGGGGTGCGCTGCTGGGGCTACGGCCCGCGCGGGCAGCTGGGCCACGGCAGCTTCACCGGCAGCCTCACACCGGTGATCGTCAACGGCCTGGCCGGCGCCACCGCGGTGGTGGCCGGCGAGGATCACAGCTGCGCCCTGCTCAAGTCGGGCACGGTCAAGTGCTGGGGCTTCAACGCCTTCGGCCAGCTGGGCAACGGCAACACCCAGTCCGCCGCCTCGCCGGTGGACGTGCGCGATCTCACCGGGGTGGTGGCCTTGGCGGCCGGACGCGACCACACCTGCGCCTACACCGAGTGCGGTCTGTTTTGTGTGACGCTTTTGGGCTGTGGTCAGTCTCCTCGTGAATCAATGGCTCAGTGCGAGAATGATGCGCAGAAAGCAACAGTCGGCATGGTCTCGAACGACTCGCAGATACGCTCTCAGATAGAAGCTCAGAGAATTGAGCTTGTGAGAAGCTGCATGGTCTCACACCAGGCCGAGTGGGATGCGCCGGCGCAGCTGTGCCGGCGCTACGGCTTCATCGCCTAGCCGCTCATTCCTCGACCGGCACGAACAGGCGCATGAAGCGCACGAAGCCGAGCTTGCCGCCCTTCACGACTTCGAAATCCTTCGCGATCGTGACCGCGGGATTGCGCAGCTGCGCCAGCATTTCCTTGAACACCTGCGCGGGGACACGCACGACGATGTCGGCGTCCTCGCGCAGCTGCGGCACGACCTCGCTCGCGCCGCGGCGCACGATGTAGGTGTAGCGCTCGGCGCTGTCGGTGAATTCGAAACCGACGGCGACGACGGTGTCGGCGCTGGCCTGTGCGTCCAGGTTGACCGCCATGCCGTCGAAGAAGCGCGCCAGCGGCATGCGCGCGAGCATCGCCGGCGTTGGCGTGACGATGCGCTTGGGCAGCTCGAACGCGCCGGCGAGTTCGCCGGCGGTCATCAGATACCAGTGGCGTGCATTGGGGTTGGCCTCGCGCTCGCCCAGCGCGCGCAGCGCGGCGATGCGCGCCTGCTTGGCCGCGGCGTGACCCGGCTGCACGCGCAGCAGATGGTCGGTGAGCTGCAGCACCCACTGATGCTCGCCGGCCTTGGCGGCCTCGTCGATGCGCCGTGCGACGGCATCGACGCCGCCGGCCAGCTCGACCGTGCGCCGCGCCGTCTCATCCGGCGGCAGCGGCCGCAGCGTCGAAGGGTTGCCGTCGAACCAGCCGAGATTGCCGACGTAGATGTTGCGCGCCGACCATTGCGGCGTGCCATAGAACTCCTGCAGCCACGGCGAGGCGGCCAGATGGGCCGGCAGCTTCAGCGTCGCTGCGATCTCGTCCGGCGTATGGCCCTGGTTGATCAGGCGCAGGGTCTGGTCGTAGACGTAGCGGATGGCGTCGCGGTAGTCGGTCAGCGTCGCCTCGATCGCTGCCTCGCCGACCAGCGGCCGCGTGTGGCTGGGCACCAGCACGGCGGGCCTGAGCGCGCGCATCTTGTCGATGGAATCGGCCCAGGCGCGCGGGTCGCGGTAGGACGTGCCGCGGATCGTGTAGAGATTCGGAAAGGCCTTGTAGACGTTGTCGCCGGGCAGCAGGATGCGCCGCTCCGGCAGCCAGACGAAGAGCTGGTCCTCGGTCTCGCCGGGCGCGTGCACGAGCCGGAAGCGGATGCCGGCCACCGTGTCTTCGAGCGTGTCGTCGAACTCGCGCGTCGGCCGCAGCGTGTCGATCGTGCTGCCCTCGTGGACGTCGACGAAGGGGCCGATGCCGACGTTGACCATCTCCTCGGGCGTCAGCTGGGTGCCGTACATGCGCAGCGAGCGCCTGGTGATCGCCGTCTGCAGCTCGATGGACGTCTTCTCCATCGCCGCGACCAGCTTGCGCTGCGCATAGACCGGGATGTCGCCGGCGCCCTGCGCGAACACACCGGCACCGCCGATGTGGTCGGGATGCGAGTGCGTGTAGATCAGCGCCTTGACCGGCTTGTCGGTGAGCTTGCGGAACTCGGCGAGCACATCGCGCGCCGATTCGGCGCTTTCCATCGTGTCGACGACGATGACGCCATCGTCGCCTTCGAGCAGGATCGAGTTGGCAATGCCGTAGCCGACGGCGACCCAGACGCCGTCGGCGACCTCGATCACTTCGCGCTTGAACTCGGCGCTGTGCGCGGCCAGTGCCGCGGGCGTGGCCACCGGCGCCGGCGGCGCCTGCGGCCGCTCCGTGCAGGCGCCCAGCGACAGCAGCAGGCAGGCGCCCAGTGCGGCGCGCAACGTGAGGTTCATGGGTTCTCCTTCGGCTCGCATCCCCTGGGGTACAAGGGTATAGGAAGTTCAACCGCCCTTTTTGGCGAGTCTAGCGGGTAGGAAGCGGTCGCGCAAGCGCCGCTTTGGGCACAGATCGGGCACAGATCGGGGGTTCATGCGTGGGTTTTCGACATCGCGGGGCCAC
>NZ_JAEIJE010000042.1:0-3579 GCF_016772095.1 Comamonas sp. NyZ500
GTTTCACTGTCCTGTTCGGGATGGGAAGGAGTGGTACCAACTTGCTATGGTCATCAGGCATAAACTTTTTGTCAGATCGATCGGTGGCCATTAACTTCTTAATGACGCTCCTCTCCATCCAACGAATTCATAGAGTCTTCAATCAGCTTTTCGATTGCGCTATTTCGGCATAACTAGAACTTGCGTTCTGTCTTTATTTTTCCAGGCTTACCCAAAGTTATAGGGTCAAGCCGCACGGGCAATTAGTACTGGTTAGCTTAACGCATTACTGCGCTTCCACACCCAGCCTATCAACGTCGTGGTCTACAACGACCCTTCAGGGGGCTCAAGGCCCCGGCAGATCTCATCTTGAAACGAGTTTCCCGCTTAGATGCTTTCAGCGGTTATCTCTTCCACACTTAGCTACCCTGCGATGCCACTGGCGTGACAACAGGTACACCAGAGGTGTGTCCACTCCGGTCCTCTCGTACTAGGAGCAGGCTTCCTCAAATCTGCAGCGCCCACGGAAGATAGGGACCAAACTGTCTCACGACGTTTTAAACCCAGCTCACGTACCTCTTTAAATGGCGAACAGCCATACCCTTGGGACCGACTACAGCCCCAGGATGAGATGAGCCGACATCGAGGTGCCAAACACCGCCGTCGATATGAACTCTTGGGCGGTATCAGCCTGTTATCCCCAGAGTACCTTTTATCCGTTGAGCGATGGCCCTTCCATACAGAACCACCGGATCACTATGTCCTGCTTTCGCATCTGCTCGACTTGTCAGTCTCGCAGTTAAGCACGCTTATGCCATTGCACTATCGTCACGATGTCCGACCGTAACTAGCGTACCTTCGAACTCCTCCGTTACGCTTTGGGAGGAGACCGCCCCAGTCAAACTGCCTACCATGCACTGTCCCCGATCCAGATAATGGATCCAGGTTAGAACCTCAAACGCACCAGGGTGGTATTTCAACGTCGGCTCCATGCGATCTAGCGACCGCACTTCAAAGCCTCCCACCTATCCTACACAGATCCGTTCAAAGTCCAATACAAAGCTACAGTAAAGGTTCATGGGGTCTTTCCGTCTTTCCGCGGGGAGATTGCATCATCACAAACATTTCAACTTCGCTGAGTCTCAGGAGGAGACAGTGTGGCCATCGTTACGCCATTCGTGCAGGTCGGAACTTACCCGACAAGGAATTTCGCTACCTTAGGACCGTTATAGTTACGGCCGCCGTTTACTGGGACTTCAATCAAGAGCTTGCACCCCATCATTTAATCTTCCAGCACCGGGCAGGCGTCACACCCTATACGTCCACTTTCGTGTTTGCAGAGTGCTGTGTTTTTATTAAACAGTCGCAGCCACCAATTTTTTGCAACCCCTTTGAGCTCCGTTTGTACAACTTCACTTACTTGGGGTACACCTTCTCCCGAAGTTACGGTGTCAATTTGCCGAGTTCCTTCTCCTGAGTTCTCTCAAGCGCCTTAGAATACTCATCTCGCGCACCAGTGTCGGTTTGCGGTACGGTCGTCAATAGCTGAAGCTTAGTGGCTTTTCCTGGAAGCAGGGTATCACTCACTTCGTCTGCAAGCAGACTCGTTATCACGCCTCATCTCAGCTCTCCGGATTTGCCTAAAGAGCACGACTACACGCTTGAACCAACTATTCCAACAGTTGGCTGAGCTAACCTTCTCCGTCCCCACATCGCACTATTGATCGGTACAGGAATATTGACCTGTTTCCCATCAGCTACGCATCTCTGCCTCGCCTTAGGGGCCGACTCACCCTACGCCGATGAACGTTGCGTAGGAAACCTTGCGCTTACGGCGAGGGGGCTTTTCACCCCCTTTAACGCTACTCATGTCAGCATTCGCACTTCTGATACCTCCAGCATCCGTTACCAGACACCTTCACAGGCTTACAGAACGCTCTCCTACCACGCACAGTAAACTGTGCATCCGCAGCTTCGGTAACTGGCTTAGCCCCGTTACATCTTCCGCGCAGGACGACTCGATCAGTGAGCTATTACGCTTTCTTTAAATGATGGCTGCTTCTAAGCCAACATCCTGACTGTTTTAGCCTTCCCACTTCGTTTCCCACTTAGCCAATTTTAGGGACCTTAGCTGGCGGTCTGGGTTGTTTCCCTCTTGAGTCCGGACGTTAGCACCCGGTGCTCTGTCTCCCAAGCTGTACTCGTCGGTATTCGGAGTTTGCATAGGTTTGGTAAGTCGCCATGACCCCCTAGCCTAAACAGTGCTCTACCCCCGACGGTAATACTTGAGGCACTACCTAAATAGTTTTCGGAGAGAACCAGCTATTTCCAAGTTTGTTTAGCCTTTCACCCCTATCCACAGCTCATCCCCTAATTTTGCAACATTAGTGGGTTCGGACCTCCAGTACCTGTTACGGCACCTTCATCCTGGCCATGGATAGATCACTTGGTTTCGGGTCTACACCCAGCGACTAGTCGCCCTATTCGGACTCGATTTCTCTTCGCCTCCCCTATTCGGTTAAGCTTGCCACTGAATGTAAGTCGCTGACCCATTATACAAAAGGTACGCCGTCACCCCTAAGGGCTCCGACTTTTTGTAAGCATACGGTTTCAGGATCTATTTCACTCCCCTCCCGGGGTTCTTTTCGCCTTTCCCTCACGGTACTGGTTCACTATCGGTCGATGATGAGTATTTAGCCTTGGAGGATGGTCCCCCCATATTCAGACAGGGTTTCTCGTGCCCCGCCCTACTTGTCTGCAGCCTAGTACCACCGATCGGTTTTCACATACGGGACTATCACCCACTATGGTCGGCCTTTCCATGCCGTTTTGTTAACTGATCGACTATCACTGCAAGGCTCTTCCGAATTCGCTCGCCACTACTATCGGAATCTCGGTTGATGTCTTTTCCTCTGGGTACTTAGATGTTTCAGTTCTCCAGGTTCGCTTCGTGCACCTATGTATTCAGTGCACGATACCTCTTGCGAGGTGGGTTCCCCCATTCAGAAATCTCCGGATCAAAGCTTATTTGCCAGCTCCCCGAAGCTTATCGCAGGCTATCACGTCTTTCGTCGCCTATCATCGCCAAGGCATCCACCATATGCTCTTAGTCACTTGACCCTATAACTTTGGACTCTCTTGTCGAGAATCAAAGCCTGGTTTCAAAGACTGGTGAGGTCTTGCACCTCACGCGTTATGCCGTAATGTGAATATCTTTGGCTGCACCTTTCGATGCAGCTTAGAGAATATTCGTCATTACTAGATAAATTTGCATTCGCAAAATATCTGTTTTGACGCAATCAAAATGTTGCTGGCGGCACGGTGAGTATTTTTCAACTCTTTCCACCAGCAACGCTGATTTCGACTCTATGAATTTTTAAAGAACAGCCAATTGATCAAAGATCAATATAAAAGCAGTCTGGTGCAGACTGCTTTTATATTGAATTTGGTTTTTTCGCTTCTACTCTGCTTTTGCTTCGCTTGCGCTTCACATCTGCTGAGCCAACGATTATAGCACCTTTCGGCGCTATCATTTTTGGTGGAGGATGACGGGATCGAACCGACGACCCCCTGCTTGCAAAGCAGGTGCTCTCCCAGCTG
>NZ_JAEIJE010000043.1:0-3863 GCF_016772095.1 Comamonas sp. NyZ500
CCTTCGAGCCAGCCGCGGCGCGACAGGTGCCGGCACACGCGATGCGCGATGGTGTTGGCGAGCTGCGTCAGTTGCGCAGAGGTGGGGGCACGGGCGCGGCGCAGGCGCGGCTTGCGCCGCGGGGGCTCGACGTTCGCGTCGTACACGCCGTCGAGCCACAGCATGTGGAAGTGAACATTCAGGTTCAGCGCGCTGCCGAAGCGCTGGATCAGGGTCACCGCACCGCATTGCGCCGTATCCCGCGGCACGCCGGCCTGATCGGCAAGCCAACCGGCGATCAGCTGGCATTGACCCTGCTGACCGGTAATGCCGGCAGCCTGTCTACGGCCTTTGCCACCGTGGTCCAGCGCGGCTATTCCCGGCAGGCGGAAACGCTCGCCGACGGACATGCCATCGCCGCAGTGAAGAAACTTTATGGTCACGCCGGCGGCGGCGCTTCGGTATTCGAGACTTTTGCGGCTTATCACACCGAACACGGCGGTGAAGCACCGTCCCTGCTCTCGACGCATCCGCTGGACGCCGAGCGCATCGAGCGGCTGCGGCAGGCCGCCGCGGATTGGGACCCTGTCCGTCAACCCCTGCGGCCACTGGCCCTGCCCATGCCGCCCCCTCAGTAAGGCTCAACCGGCCGCCGCCTGTCGCGTACGTGCCGGCGCGTGCCCGGTCCAGCGCTTGTAGGCACGCGCAAAGGCGCTCTGCGCGGAATACCCCAGCAGAAAAGCGATGTCCGTGAGACTCAGCGAGGCATCTTCCAGATAGCGTTCAGCCATTTCCTTGCGCACGCCATCGACCAGCTGGGTAAAACTTTCACCATGCTCCTGGAGCTTGCGCTGGAAGGTCCGTGGCGAGACGTGCAGCGCCGAGGCGACATGACTCAGCTCCAGTTCGCCATCTCCCAGCCGCTGCGCGATCAGGCGGCGGGCGCGGACCAGCGGATCGTCCGTGCGCGTGAGCGTCAGCAATTGCTGCTGGGCCAGGCGATCCATCAACTGGCGCATGGCGGGGTCCGGCTGGATCAGGCCCAGTCCCTGCCACGACTTCGGCACGATCATGCGGTAACTGTCCTGCCGGAAGCGTATCGGGCAGGCGAACACACGGCGCTGCTCGTCCAGGCGCTGCGGCGCCTCGTATGTGAAATCGACGCCCAGCGGAGAGATCGCCTGTCCGGTGATCCAGCGCACAAAAGTCAGCATGCCGGCGAGATTGAACTCCGCAAGCTGGCGGTAGCGGAGATCGGTCGAACGGTTCCAGCTCAACACGATCGCTTCGGCGTCGATCCGCACGTCCACCGGCGCAACGGTGATCACCAGCCCCTGATAGCGCTGCTGGGCGAGCATGGCCTCGCCCAGGGTCGTACAGGCCATGGCGACATAGCCGAGAACGCCGTAATGCCCTGGCCGGATGTGCTCGGCAACATGCACGCCGAGATCAGGATCCTGGGCCAGCACGGCGGCGCGATTGAACAATTCAGCCGCCTCCAGCTCGCTGACGCGCGCATCGCGGTCGTTGAGATCCACGTTCAGGCTCCGCTGCAGTTCGGTCGCATCGATCTGCCGCAGGCGCAAATAGTCGAACAAGGCCAGCAGATAGCTGACCGCGGTGCTGGGCGCGAGGGCCGCAGGGTCGTCGACTCCGGTCTTGGCGCGTGCTGTCATACAGATTGTCGTGCGGGGTCAAGCGGCAAGTGATACACAATGGAGAGAATGCTAACAGTCAATACATCGTGCGAATCGAGGAGCTTATGGAAACGCTGGACTGGTGGGCCAAAAACATCTTCTACATCGCCATGCCCTATTTTCTGGTCCTGATGGCCTGGGAGTGGTTCGCCCTGCGCCGCGCCAAGAGCAAGGGCAAAAGGGGCTACGAGATCAAGGACAGCAGCGTCAGCATCTCGCTGGGCCTGATCAAGCTCGGCATGCGGGCCCTGTGCGCAGGCTATACCGGCTGGCTGTTTGCTTTCGTCTATGAACATCGCCTGTTCACGCTCTCGCCCCTCGTCTGGTGGACCTGGGTGCTGCTGTTCTTCGCCGACGACTTTACCTATTACTGGTATCACCGCAGCGCGCACCGTTGCCGCCTGTTCTGGATGGAGCACGTCAATCATCATTCCAGCGAGCACTACAACCTCAGTACTGCGCTGCGCCAGTCGACCCTGGGCCCGGCGTATGCCTTCGTGTTCTACCTGCCGCTGGCCTTCGTCGGCTTTCACCCGCTGGCGATTGCGGTGCAATTCGGCATCAGCCAGATCTACCAGTACTGGATCCACACCGAGGCCATCGACCGCCTGGGCTTCCTCGAAAAGTTCATGAACACGCCCTCGCATCACCGCGCCCACCACGGCAGCAACGGCATCTACATCGACAAGAACTACGCTGGCATCCTCATTATCTGGGACAAGCTGTTCGGCACCTTCCAGGAAGAGCGCCGCGACGTCCCGGTGAAATACGGCCTGGTGCACGACCTCAAGACCTTCAGCCTGCCCACCGTGATTTTCCACGAGACCGCCTTCATGCTGCGCCAGGTCTGGAACGCCAAGGGCTGGCGCAACAAGCTGGGCTGGATTTTCGGCCCGCCGGAGTGGTCGCCGGACGGTCCGCAATATCCGCCGGATCACCCCTACTGGCAGACGCAAGCGGCCACCAAGGCAAGCTGAAATCGCCGGCATGCGGGCTCACACGATTGCAGGATTCGCCCGCACATTGCCGTCTGCTTCAATAAACCAGATTCCTCATACGGAAACGCCATGCGCTTCGACAATCAGGTGGTGATGATTACCGGCGCGGCCGGCTCTCTCGGCAAGGCGGTTGCCGCAGGCTTTGCTGCTGGTGGCGCCAGGCTGGCGCTGGCCGACGTCAGCGAGGCCGTGCTGCAACAAGCGTATCCCGGCACCGCCGACACACGCCTGCTGCTGCCGGCCAACCTGCTCGACTCTGCCTCGGCGCAGAATGCGGTTAACGCCGCGATGCAGAAGTTCGGCCGTCTCGACGCCCTCTGCAACATCGCCGGCGGTTTCGCCATGGGCACCCCGGTGCATGCCACTGCGGCAGCCGACTGGCAAAAGATGCAGGACATCAACGTCGGCACCCTGCTCAATGCCGTGCGCGCCGCGGTACCGGCGATGCTGGCGGGCGGCGGCGGGAAGATTGTCAACGTCGGCGCTGGCGCCGGCCAGAAAGGCGTGGCGCAGATGGGGGCCTACAGCGCCTCGAAGAGCGCGGTGATCCGCATCACCGAAGCCATGGCCGGCGAACTGCGCGAGCAGAACATCAACGTCAACTGCGTGCTGCCCAGCATCATCGACACGCCACCGAATCGCGCCGCGATGCCAGACGCCGATCCGAAGAAATGGGTCGCGCCGGGCGATCTGGCGGCAGTCATCACCTTCCTCTGCTCCGAGCAGGCGCGCGCGGTGCACGGCGTCGCGCTGCCGGTCGTGGGATTGAGCTGATGAGCGGCAAGACGCGCGAACAGCAGCTCGACGAACTGCTCGACAAGCAGGCGATTTACGAGCTGATCATGGCCTACTGCAACGCTGCCGACCGCCACGATCACGTCAAGATGCGTACGCTCTATCACGAGGATGCGATTGACGATCACGGCCACTTCGCCAAGGGCCTGGCGATGGAATTCATCGACAAGCTGCCGGAAATCCAGAAGGCCATGGAAATCCTGCATCACAACGTGACGACCGTGAACCTCAAGCTAGCCGGCGACCGCGCCGAGGGCGAGGTCGGGTATAGGAAGTTCAACCGCCCTTTTTTGCGAGTCTGGCAGGTAGGAAGCGGCCGCGCAAGCGCCGCTTTGGGCACAGATCGGGCACAGATCGGGGGTTCATGCGTGGGTTTTCGACATCGCGGGGCCAC
>NZ_JAEIJE010000044.1:0-3831 GCF_016772095.1 Comamonas sp. NyZ500
CAGCCTCGACCAGCTCGCCATCTCAAGCCTCATCCTTCATGTGCATACAAGCGGTGAGCGGTAAGTTCGGTGGATTGGATGGCACATGCACTTCATCCCGACCTACAGCTCGTGGCTGAACCAAGTCGAGAGATTCTTTGCTCTGATCACCGACAAGGCCATTCGCCGCGGATCCTTCACCAGCGTCAAGCAGCTCGTACAACGCATCGATCACTTCGTCGCCGCCCACAACGCAAACTGCCAGCCATTCAAGTGGACGGCCACCGCTGATTCGATCCTCGAAAAGCTCCATCGACTTTGCTCACGTATCAGCGGGACAGGACACTAGTTGATAGATTGATCGGAACCCATTGCTCTCGGATCACCTTCTGTAAACATGCTTACCGCTAGGCGTTTGACGATCCGCCAACCCACATCACGCCGCTCCCAATGGTCAATGTACTCACCGTTCGCGTCGAAATAAAGGTTGCTGCGGTCACCCATTCCTTGGTGTCGCGATTGAATATAGGCTTTTGTCAGCGCGGTGTTGCCTTGCACCTCAACAATAATCGAGCCGAGCAAATGATGAGTAGGTCCACAATTGACAAGAAATCCGGAGATGCGCGTTCTCATCTGAGTTAGCCCCTTTCGCTCAACGCCCTCTGCATAATCAAACACAACATCCTCCGAAAAAATATTCGGAAGTGCATCCCAGTCTCTTTGGTCAAGCATCCTTACAAATCTTGCAAGTTGGTTCAAAATTTCACGTTCATCGAGCAAAGATTGCATAAATTTCTCCAGCAGAATGGTTGTAGCCCATGAGGTCGATTAATTTTTTCTAAATGTTATAGCGCATTAAGAAATAACTGTTCATGCAGCCTGACGTGTTTTAGCCACGACGACCCTGCTGGAGAATAACAATACTGTCAGCAAAGCGCCGGTCGATGACGACAATTCGTAGGGGAAAGCTCGGGCACCCTGTGAAGCTAGGGAAACGCTGAACGATGCCGCCTCCCAGCATCGCTGCCCCGCTGCAGCGACTTGATTTTTGCGATACGAAAGATTCAGCGTCTTTTCGTCTCGATTTCAGGCTCAAAGCCCCGGTTTTCACCCCTTTCGGGGCCGTTGTCTGCGCTCAAGGCGCACTCATCCCTGCAGCCGGCAAAGCCATGAGCCGCTTTTTCGCCAGCACCAGGTTGGCCAGCCCGAACAGGCTGTACAGCTGCGCCTTGTTCTTGGCCAAGCCCTTGTAACGCGTCTTCTTGTGGCCAAACAGGTTCTTCACCACATGGAACGGGTGTTCCACCCGCGCCCGGATCTGTGCCTTCACCCGCTCGAGGGCCTGCGTCAGCGTCTTGACGGTGCCCTCGGCCATCTTGGTGATCGTGCTGCGCCGCTTGGCCACACTCCATTGAATGTCGCTGCGGATCTTGCCCTCGGCCTGCGCCTGCAGGACCTCTTCGCGCTTGGCCACGCCGGTGTAGCCCGCATCCAGGAACACCTGGCTCTCCTGCCCGTGCAACACCTCATGGGTATGCGCCACATCGCTCTCGTTGGCCGCAGTGGTGTGCAGGCTGTGCACCAGCCCGGAGTCGGCATCGGCACCGATGTGCGCCTTCATCCCAAAGTGCCAGGCGTTGCCCTTCTTCGTCTGGTGCATCTCGGGATCGCGCTCGTGCGCCTTGTTCTTCGTCGACGGTGGCGCCGCGATGATCGTGGCGTCCACCATCGTGCCCTCGCGCAGCAGCAGCCCGCGCTCAGCCAGGTGTGCGTTGATGCCCTCGAACAACTTCGCCGTCAGTTCGTGTTCTTCCAGCAGTCGCCGAAACTTCAGCAGCGTCGTCGCGTCGGGCACGCCCTGGCGCGACAGGTCAATGCCCACGAAGTCCCGCATCGCCTGGCTGTCGTAGATCGCGTCCTCCAATGCCTCGTCGGCCAGGCCAAACCACTGCTGCAGGAAGTACATCCGCAGCATGCGCGCCACCCCGATGGGCTGGCGTCCAACCCGTCCGGCCTTGGGGTACTTCGGCTCGATCAACGCCTGCAGCGCCTCCCACGGCACCACCTGTTCCATCTCGCCCAGGAACTTCTCCCGCCGCGTCACCCGCTTCTTTTGCGCGAACTCGTAGCTGGCAAAGCTCAACTGCTGGGGTGGATGCGGGCGATGCTTCATGGTGCTTCATGCATGCAGGTTTCGGGCCGAATTGTGCAGCGATTCCTTAGAGGCTCCCAACAGTACCTCAGATTTCTATACGACCATAGATCGTAAGCAAATCTTTTATTGTAAATATGACAGGAGAATATCCTTGCTGCTGATGATTCCCCTGCCGAAAAATACTATTGTAACTTGCTAAGATCAATTGCCGCTGCCATTGCTTCATAGCCTGCATCGTTCGGGTGCAAAGCGTCGCCGCTATCATAGATAGGGTTAATGGTTAATGGATCAGCAGGATTTTTCAATGCATCGGCAAAATCAATAACACCATCTATTTCCTTAGAATTTCTGATGAAAGTGTTAATTGTTTGTCGCTTTGCCTCTGCAGCGTCTGTGTAATAATAACCCATGCTTGCTCCTTTAAAAGGAATAATGGTTCCGACAAAGACTTTTATTCCTTTCGCCTTGGCTTTGACAATCGCCGTAGTCATGGCTGCGATAACTTGTTCCGCAGTCACTGTCTGTGTCGGTGCTAACCAAGCTGAAAATCCTAAATCATTAACTCCCAAAAGAATAATCGCGTGCGTTATACCGGTGACGTTTAATACGTCACGGTCGAACCTGCTAGTGCCGCTTGGACCGGAAAAATCGTTCAGCCAGCGGTTACCAGAAATACCTTGATTGACCACGCCAATGCGAGAAAATCCGGCCGTTTTCAAGCGATCATCCAGCTGATTTGGATAACGCTTGCTTGCATCTACTGTGGACTTGTAGCCATCGGTTATTGAGTCACCAAAGGTGACAACCACATTGGTTTTTTGGATGCTGGAAACTTCCAAGGCAGTCAGGCCGTAGTACGACTGACTTTGGTCTGCCGCTGCTGCAGATATTGACGTGGCAGCGGTTTGATTTCCTGCGCCTATAAAAGCGGTCTGCACGCCTAGCGCATGCACTGTGGGCATTGCAGTTGGACTAGAAAAGTACATTGAGACAGCGATATTTGTCAGCGGTGCGACTTCCAAGTTAACGGCATCGCTTACTAATTCAGTTCCGGCTTCCAAAGTAACAGAAGCTTGACCGTTGAACGTTACTGATTTATCGGTGCTAACGTCGATATTCGACTGCCCAGTGCTTTTCGCCACTCGTACGGCAGTAAAAGTAATGGGGGATTTTCCGAAAAGGTTGGACACCTTGACACGCAATGTGTTGCCGCCCAGCGACAGTCTTAACACGTGGCGAACTGTTTGGTTGTTGAAAGACTGTGAGGCTGCAGGCGCCGCACCAGGTAACACTTGGGTCGCATCAGACATCGAAGCTGTCCATGATGCATAAAATTTGCTCTCTAATGCGTTGGCGTTATCGTTGCTTCCACCGCAACCTGACAGACTTGCAGAAAGTACTGCAACTGTAACCAGCGATTTGAATAAACTTCTACGCGTAAATGGATTGGGCTTTAGTTTATACATGAGTTGTCTCCGGTTTTTTGTTTATTAGTATATGGACTAATTGCTTACATAGCACTTACGGGAGCCTCTAAAAACCCCATCTCCCGCCCAATGCCTGGCCCTGCACGGTGAATCCCCTGATGGGCAAACGTATCTATTCAGCCCCCCGTCAACGCAATCCACCGAACTTACCGCTCACCGCTTGTATGCACATGAAGGATGAGGCTTGAGATGGCGAGCTGGTCGAGGCTG
>NZ_JAEIJE010000045.1:0-3523 GCF_016772095.1 Comamonas sp. NyZ500
CCTTCGAGCCAGCCGCGGCGCGACAGGTGCCGGCACACGCGATGCGCGATGGTGTTGGCGAGCTGCGTCAGTTGCGCCGATGTGGGCCGCTGACCATCCCCCTGTCCCCAAGAACGGCGAGCCGCGTGCTCGCCGTTTTGGCATGGACGCGTGCGGATTGGCGAACCCGAAGTTTGCGCGTGGTTCGCCATTCGGTCCCTCCAAGGTTCGCCACCCGAAGCCTGCAATGACACCTGTTCCTCAACAGCGTCATAGGAGGCTTCCATGCCGACAACGGCAAGCACCATCACCCGGTCGCCGGTCGATGCGATCAACGGTCTGTCTCCCGGCGATCGTCGGGTCCTCAACGAGAACGAGCTCGCGCAGCGCTGGGGGCTGAGCCCCAAGACCCTGCAGCGCTGGCGCAGCGAAGGGCGGGGCCCGCGCTACCTGAAGCTGTCCAAGCGCGTCAGCTACCCCCTGGAGTCGGTCATCGAGTTCGAGCGTGGCGCCCTGCACGACTCGACCTCCGAGCGCGCGGCGCGCTGAAGGGGGATGCGATGAGCGATTTGACCCTCTACCCCGCCGACATCGCCGCGATGTCCGTCGGCCAGCTGGCCGCGCTGCCGCCCGCCCAGAAGGCGGAGATCAGCCGCAACCTCGACGAAGCGCTCGCCTGGCTCAAGCAGGCCCGCGCGAAGTTCGACGCCGCGCTGGAGGCCGCCTACGGCGAGCAGGCCCGTGCTGCACGCCTCGAGGCCGGCAAGGACTTCGGCGTCGTGCACCTGAAGGACGGGCTGCTTCGCGTGACGGTCGATGTCCCGAAGCGCGTGTCCTGGGACCAGGCGCAACTGGCCGCCATCGCCCGGCGCATCGCCGCCGCCGGCGAGAAGGTCGAGGACTACCTCGACGTCGAGTTCTCGGTTTCCGAGTCCCGCTTCAACCACTGGCCGCCCGCCTTGCGCGCCGGGTTCGAGGCCGCCCGCACCGTCAAGCCCGGCAAGCCCACGTTCCGGTTGTCGATCGATGAGGAGGCTGGCCATGCGAGCGCCTGACTTCTGGCTTATCGACGACGACGTGAACGCAGCCTTGGCCTTTGCCTCGTCGCTGCCCCGCGCCGATGGGCTGGGCTATGTCTACGTGTTGGCCCTTTCCAACGGCACTTGCAAGCTTGGCTCGACGACCAATCTGGCGCAGCGCCTGGCCCAACACCGCACTGAAACCGCGCGCTACGGCGTATCGATCTGGCGCAGCCTGACCACTCGTCCGCACTTCAACTATCGGGCCGTCGAGTCTGGTGCCCTACGGTGGCTAGGCAACGACGGACGAAGGGAAGTTCTCCCGAACGATTTGTCCACCGTGCGTCGGGCAGTCGAAGCCCAGACACTCGAATGGACCGTGCCGGAGGATTACGCAGCACGACACCGCAGTGCGTGGGCTCTTTGCAACAAGCTGATGCGCAATATCGCGGCCGGACTTGGGATCACCTCCCAAGGTGAATTGACGCTCGAAGCCAGTCGTCTCTTGGATGCACACGTCGAGTTGGGGCGCCGCACAGGCCTGTCCGAGACCGAAGGCATGTTCAACGCCTTGGCCGTCATCGAAGCCACGACCGGGCTCGATCTTCGCGCACTGCGCGCAGTATTGCTGGAGGTGCAGTGATGGAGCGACGTCTTCCCATCATCACCGCCGACCAGCGGCTGCGCGAGAAGCAGGGCGTCAAGCTCGTGCTGCTGGGCAAGAGCGGCATCGGCAAGACCAGCCAGCTCAAGACGCTGCCGGAAGGATCGACCCTGTTCGTCGATCTGGAGGCCGGCGACTTGGCCGTCAAGGACTGGCGCGGCGACTGCGTGCGCCCGAGCACCTGGCCGGAGTTCCGCGATCTCGTGGTGTTCCTGGCCGGCCCGAACCCGGCGCTGCCGGCGGATGTGCCGTACTCCGAGGCGCATTACCGGCATGTGTGCGAGCGCTACGGCGATCCCGGTCAACTCGCCAAGTACGACACCTACTTCGTCGACAGCATCACCGTGCTCGCGCGCCTGGCACTCGTCTGGGCCAAGACCCAACCGCAGGCCTACAGCGAGCGCACTGGCAAGCCCGACACCCGGGGCGCCTACGGCCTGCTCGGCGCCGAGCTCATCGGGGCGCTGACCCATCTGCAGCACGCGCGCGGCAAGCACGTCGTGTTCGTGGCCATCCTCGACGAGCGCCTGGACGACTTCAACCGCAAGGTGTTCGTGCCGCAGATCGAGGGCGCCAAGACCGCGGCGGAACTGCCCGGCATCGTCGATGAAGTCGTCACCTTGGCCGAGATCAAGGCCGAGGACGGATCAATCTACCGCGCCTTCGTCTGCCACACGGTGAACCCCTACGGCGTCCCGGCCAAGGACCGCTCCGGCCAGCTCGAGTTGCTGGAGCCGCCGAACCTGCGCGCGCTGATCGACAAGTGCGCCGCCGCCACTCGAATCCCGACATCCAAGGAGTAAGCCATGACCGATTGGTGCGATTTCAACGACGTGCAGCAGCAGCACTTCGACCTCATCCCCAAGGGCACGCTCGCCCGCGTGCGCATGACCCTCAAGCCCGGGGGCTTCGATGACCCGGCCCAGGGCTGGACCGGCGGCTACGCCACGCAGAGCTTTGAGACCGGCTCGGTGTATCTCGCGGCCGAGTTCGTGGTGCTGGAGGGCGAGTACGCCCGGCGCAAGCTGTGGTCGAACATCGGCTTGCACAGCGCGAAGGGCCCGGCCTGGGGCCAGATGGGCCGCAGCCTCATCCGCGCGATCCTCAACAGCGCGCGCAACGTCCATCCCCAGGACATGAGCCCGCAGGCCGCCGCCGCGCGGCGCATCCAGGGCTTCCACGAGCTCGACGGCATCGAGTTCCTCGCCCGCATCGACGTCGAGAAGGACGGCCGCGGCGAGTTGAAGAACGTCATCCGAAACGCCGTCGAGCCCGACCACCCGGACTACGCCCGCCTGATGGGGCTGCCGCCGAAGAACCCCGGCAGTGGTTCCACCGGCGCGCCCGCCGCAGCAACCCCGCCGCGCACGACGCCGCCCGCCCCGCAACGCCCCGCCGTGCCGGGCAAACCGGCCTGGGCGCAGTGAGAGGAGGGTCAGTGAAGTGTTGGGTCTGCAAACGACAGGCGCGCGGCTACGGCCACTCGGACCTCCGGCATCCGGTGGGCGATGCCCGGCGCTATCCGATCGACTGGGTGTTCTGCTCGCGGCGCTGCCAGCAGGCGTTTCATGCGCTCTACGGTCAGTGGCTGCGGGTGCAGGAAGGACGCACGCCCAAGACGGAGGTGGCCATGATCGACCCGTCTGACGTCGAACTGGCCGCGATGAGGACGTGCCTCAAGGCCTTCGGCGCGGCGGCCGAGGAGATCGGCTTCGACAAGCCCCTCGGGGCGTACTCCGAGGCCGAGGCGCTCCAGGTGGTCGACGCCATCGTCACCTGCTACACGGGGTCTCCTCGTTTTCAGTGCAATAAGTGACGGTACGCAAAGCTAGCACTGGCGCGGGGGTGGTCTGGGTAGACC
>NZ_JAEIJE010000046.1:0-1140 GCF_016772095.1 Comamonas sp. NyZ500
GGGGTCTCCTCGTTTTCAGTGCAATAAGTGACGGTACGAAAAGCTAGCACTGGCGCGGAGGTGGTGTTGGTAGATCGTTGATTTCATTGACTTTCCTGTTCACTTTCAAATCTGCGATTCGTGGCGTCAAACCGTGGTCGGTTTCATCCATTGGTGCCAGTTATCGATGCATTTGGCCGCGAAGGCAGGATTTGGTCAGCATAGCGGTCAACCGGGAAGCGAAACACACCCCGCAAGTTGATGCTCTCCAGCCTGGTGGGCGCAATCTTCCCGATCAGTTCCGGTGGAATGACCTGGCGGCGGTTCGACCAGCGATCCAGGACCGCCTGCATCTGTGAGGTATTCCACGCCATCACGATGTTGGCCATCAGGCTCAACGCATCGGCCACAGCCTGCATTTCATCGACACGTTTGGCCTGCGCCGGGCTGATCCGGCCGGTATAAATGGCGCGCTTGAGGGCGTTAACAGCCTCGCCCCGATTGAGCACCCGGCGCAACTCGTTCCTGAAAGCGTCCTTGACAAAGTAGTCAGCCAAAAACGCCGTACGCAGCAACCGCCCCAATTGCACGCCAGCCTCATAGATTGGATCGCCCTGGGCGGCAGAACCGAACCGCGCAAGAGCTGCCACCGCACTGGCATGTCCGCTCATGACCGAGGCTGCCAGGTGCACCAGACTATCCCAATGCTTTTCGATCAAAGCGACGTCGACATTGGCTTCGCACACCGCAGCGATTTCTGCGGGCACTTTGGTGCCGCGTGGCACAAAGAGGTGGCGCTGTTTGAGTTCCTTCAACCGCGGGCAAAGATCAAAACCAAGCAAACGGGCATGTGACATGGCAAAGTCGGTGTAGCCATGGGTATCCACAGCAAGCTGGCTGGTCTCCAGCTTTTCTTGGCGGATGACACCTTCAATGGCCACGCCCGCCTGGCGCTCATTGAGCACAAAGGGCTGCGCATGGAAGATGCCCCACCGGTCTTTTACATGGGAGTAGATTCCAATGGAAGGTGTGTTGCGCCGAGGATCAAGCCGGGCTTGCCACACCCGTTTGGTGGTCTCCATGGTCATCATGTCAGAAGATGCCAAATCGGACCGCCCCCAGGTGGCGGCAATCGGGTGTCGCTGCATGAATTCCAGCACA
>NZ_JAEIJE010000046.1:1150-3203 GCF_016772095.1 Comamonas sp. NyZ500
CCCGTTTGGTGGTCTCCATGCTCATCATGTCAGAAGATGCCAAATCGGACCGCCCCCAGGTGGCGGCAATCGGGTGTCGCTGCATGAATTCCAGCACAGCCTGGCAGGCCTGGCTCAGACGCCGTTCGTCCCGCGCCCAGCGCATGGCCTGGCGAATGCTGGTGGCAGACAATTGCGGAATCATGCGCGCGCATTCGACCGCAGTCAGACTGGTGCCGTGGGCCATGATGCCGGCATAGACCATCAGCAGCTCGTCGGTAGAGCGCGGCTCACGTCCGAGCATGATCCAGCTAAAGCGCACCTGGGCGTCAACGGCCAGAATCACTTCCGGCAATTGAACCTCACCGATGCGGTGATCCAAAGCCGCGCGCAGCTTGGTCACTTCTGGGTCTTCGTCCTCTGCGGGCAATGGCGACAAATGGAGTTCATCATCCACGCGCAGTACGCCACTGCGGGCTGCAGCGGCCACCGCATCGACACCGGCAGTTACTCTGGCCAGCAAAGGCTTCAAGAAAGTGGCAGCCTTGCTGGGTAACGATAGACGGGCATAGTGTTTCTTGGACTCTGCCTGCCAACGCTCGTCCGTGAAGAACAAGCGCGCACGACCCCGAAAGCTCAGGCTGTGCTCAATCCAGACCGAGCCATTGCGCACCGCGCGGCGCAGGGCAAACAGGGTGGCCACCTCCAACGCCTGAAACGCCCGTTCCCGGTCTGGGCTGGAGATCGAAACCTGCCAGATCATTCCCAGACTTGGTGCCACCACTTCAACTGGCAGCTTTCTGGATCCTTTGAGATATAAAGCTTGCAGCTTGGCAAGGTACTCGATGGCAGGATGCTCGCCGGTGGCCTGCCAGGGCAGCTTTGCAATGGCGACGAGCAACGACCGCACGGGGCGAATTCCATCAATCAATCCCTCGCGGACCAGGGAGGCCCTGCTCGGTGGTTTGCGTTTCTGGGTTTCGGTGATCAAGGCTTCAAGACGGGCACGCAACTCAGCATCTGGCACCGCACCTTGCGCGCTCAAGGCAACAAGTTCGCCGAGCAGCGTTTTGTACATTGCGGCCCAATTGACGGTAGCGGGGACATCGGCGGCAGCCTGACGCCACAGATCGGCGATCCGGCGCTGCACCATAAGGATCAACTGGTCTGTGGTGGTGAACAGGCAATACCGAAGAAAGCATGCGACCTCCACGGTGCGCGCTGGCTCTTTGATCTTGGCTCCGGCTGAGGGCGGCCTGGAGACAAGTCGGCGCGCGTAGCGGCGCAAGATGAGATCGGGGATGTCTGCCAGGTGCTTATGAACGTCCAGCGTGTAAAGCAGGTCGATGCGCTCCAGTACCTCGCTGATTTGGCGGGTTGAGTGTTTCGCCGGTGCAGCCCATAGCCAACTCTGCTGGGTTTGTCCATCTGGGCGCAGCTCTGAAACTGAGGCTCGCCAGCGATCAAGTGTTGCTGGATCAACGCTGGCGGCGATGGCGGTGCCTGTTTCAACTTCAAGCTGGGCAAGTGCCGCCGCAATCAGTGTCCGAATTGCCCGCTCGTGCACGATCACCAGCTTGTTCTTGTACAGCCATTGACGCGCCCGCACGAGTAGCTGATCGCGGTCGGCGCAGCGCGCCACTTCGTCGCGCAGTTCACGTACCAGTGAGCGGCGCTGGTGCTCGCTCATCCACTGGAATCCAAGGACCGTGCAGGCTACTTGTTGGTGATCGAATAGCGTGCGCCCGCGTTCATACATGGCTCTCAGCGAGGCGACTTCTGGTGCTGCAATGCCAAGCTCGTTGCCAAGGTGGCGCCACAAGGCTACTGGAATTACCCGAAAGGCACCGAGCAAACGCCCACTCATGCGCAGGAAACCAATATGGAGCGCCAGACCAAGCTTGTGGGAATCACCTCGGCGTGCATTGATTGCGTCGCGCTCGGCACCATCGAAGGTGAAAAATGCCTTCATCTCGAAGTCGCTGATATCGCGGGGGAGCCCACGCATCCCCAAAAACGTTGTGTGCCAACCCTGCATCGTGAACCTCAAAAGTGGGAGGCCACCATACCCGTT
>NZ_JAEIJE010000047.1:0-2909 GCF_016772095.1 Comamonas sp. NyZ500
AAGTTCCTCGGCTGGGCCTTCAGGCCCGGCAAGCGGAGCGCGCAGCGCCGGCACGGCGCGGAGGCGTCAGGGATTGATGCCCGAAGGGGCGAGACGCCGCAGGCGGCTCGATGCGCAGCACGAAAGCCCGGCCCCGTAGGGGAGACGCCCTAACGATGGCGGGAATCCTGGTGCAACAGGTCATAGACGCCCTGCCCTTCGCTGTGCTGGCAATACTGGCACCAGCGGAGCATCCCCGCAGGCGTAGCCCGCCATTGCGTCATGCCGCGCTTTGCACATACCGGGCAAAGCCCGCGTTTCGGCTTGCGGGCACCAAAGCCCTGGCCAGCTCTCACGCCCACGGCGCACACCCGAAAAAGGGCCACGCCGGGACGGCGAAGCCGTGCCGGCCAAGCCCAGCAGGATGCCGCGCGGCGGGGTGCAGCCCCAAGAGCGCCCGCCCGCGCAGGCGGGCGGTGGTCATCAGCATTGCCAGTTGGCGCGGAAGCCGCGCCAGTCGCGGGCCACAAAGCCCGTGGCCGATTCGAGCGCGGCGGCCAGGGCCTCGGCGCGTTCATGGGACGAGTGACGGCGGATCACGGCCGCAAACTCGGCCAGGGTCAGGCGGGAACCCCAGCGCACCAAGTAGCCCCATGCCGCGATAGCGTGGCGGATCAGTTCGTTGGTGGCGGTGTCGGCGGCGGTCTTGCTCATGGTCATATCCTCGGGTTGGATGGTCTAAGGGTGAAGCTCACGCGCGGGCCTGCTCGCCCTGGTGCGCATCAGCGGGTTGCAGCGCCGGCCAGCGGACGGCGCTCCGATTTAGGCGGCGGCCTCCAGCTCGGGCACGGCGCGGGATTCATCCAGGCGCAAGCGGGATTCGGGAACCGGGAACCACGGGCAATCCCAGTCCAGCAGATAGCGCGCTCCGTTCGCGTACTGGCCGCACGGCGAAGCCGGGCGCTGATAGAAGCCGGTGACGCGCAAGGGAAACTCAATGCCTGCCGGGTTCGTGTAAATCACCGGATCACCGGCCTTGAATCGCAAGGGCTGGCCGTTCTCGGGTGCATAGGGCTTTTGCGCGTCGTGCTGGGCGGTGACTTCCTCGGCCCATTCGTGGTGGCTGCTCATGGTGTCGTCCTTCGTGTAGTGGCGGGAGGGATGCCCGGCCGCGCGTCCAGCGTGGCCGGGCGGCTCGGGTTAGCCCTTCAGGCGGCGCATTTCCTCGGCCAGCACCCACAAGGCACGGTTCAGCTTAACGCTCTGGTCAATGCCGTTGACCGGGCGCGTTGTGGTGGTGCGGCCGCTGCGGTTGCGGCCGCGCAGTCCGCCCTTCATCATGTTTTCCTGCACGCGGTTGAAGGTCGTCCACATGTCGTCGCGGCGATCCTCGAAGCGGCGCGGGGCCAGGATTTGGGATTCAGTGACGGGCACCGCCCCGCTGTCCTGGTCGTCGTACTTCAGGGCCAGTGCAGCGCGGGCAAAGGCGGCCTGTTCGCCCTGGTTGAGCGTGAGCACCTGCATGGCCTCGCGCTGGGCGGTGGCTTCCTCGAAGCTGTCCAGCACCTTGAAAGCACCTTCGATCACTTCGCCCACCACGTCGCCGTTATGGCGCACGCGGATGTCGCTGGTTGTCTCGCCGCATACCATGCCGTTAGAGCACACAAAGCGGAACATGCCGGCCAGCATCTGGTAGCTGCTGGTGCCGTCGTGGCTGTTCAGCAGGATGATTTCGTTCGCCTCGCGGCCAGTGATCTGGTCGGCGTGGCGCAGGCGGATCATGTGCTTGGTGTGCTCGCGCTTTTCCTCGTTGCGCACGCGGGTCTGGCAAACCATGAAGGGCTGGAAACCCTCTTTGCGCAGGCCGTTCAAAACGTCAATGGTCGGGATATAGGTGTAACGCGCGGAGCGGCTTTCGTGGGCGGCCTCGGCAAAGATCGAGGGGGCCACGTTGCGGATTTGGTCATCCGACAAGGGCATGTCGGCACGGATACCGGAAGCATTGCGGAAGCGGCTTGCGAGTTGCATGGTCATTTCTCCAGTGAGTTGATGATGGTCTAGGGGTTTGAGGGCCGATAAGCCCGGCCTGCTCGCCGGGCCTATCGGTTGTTCAGGTCTGCGGCGCGGATTCGCGCAACATCCCTTGAATCTTGGCTTGGAGGTCTTCCAAGCGGGCCACCGCCTCGGCGGTGCCTTCTTCGTTCGGGCAGTAGTCTTTTTTGTCGTCGATGAGGTTCTTCACTGCATATTCCAAGTCGAAAAGCTCATCACGGGTAAAGCTGCTGGCCATGATTAGCGGCGGCCTTGACCGGCTTGCTCGGTGCTGTCGTAGTCGCGCATCCAGTCGTCGTGCTCGGCGTTGCCGGGGCCTTGCTGCTGCTGGCCAGCGTCACCGCCTGCACGGTTGCCGCTGGGACGGCCCAGGTACTGCACGCGCTCGGCCTCGAAGTTGAAACCGCCCTTGCGTTCGGCCTGCTTGTACCAGCTACGAATCCGGCCCATCACCGCCACGGTGGAACCCTTCTTCAGAAACTTGGCGTCGTTCTCGGCTTGCTTGCCGTAGGTCGTCACCGGGATGAAGTCGGTTTCTTCGTGCTTCTTGCCGTCGCGGTCGAAATAGACGTTATCCACGGCGACAGTGAAGGTCACGGAAGGCGTGCCGCTGGGCGTGTAGCGCAATTCCACGTCCTTGGTCACGTTGCCCACGATGGTGAAAGTGTTGATGCTGGCCATGATCGAAGCTCCTTTTTTGCTCGGTTGATGGTGGTCTTTGCTGCCTGGTGTAGAACCGTTCTTTGTTCCTACACCATGAGTCATATTGTACCATAAAACTATTGACCGTCAATAGTTTGCGAGAGAAAAAAGCCTGATTTTTCGCGGGTTCCGGGCTTGTGTTTCTTCGGGGTTCAGGCAAGCTACCTTGGAGCCTC
>NZ_JAEIJE010000048.1:0-2769 GCF_016772095.1 Comamonas sp. NyZ500
CCTTCCTTGGCCGAACGTGTTTCGAGGCCCAAAACTCGTGCCATACTTGGCCTCATGCGGTTGAATTTCCTATCCGTTACTTCAGCATCCCCAGGAACTGCGAAACCAGGCGGCGCTTGAGGCCGGTGTAGGGCGGGTAGAACAGCATCTTGGCGGCGTTGATCGAGCCACCCTTGAGCACGCCACGCTCGTGCGAGAAGGTCTTGAAGCCAAACTCGCCGTGGGCGTTGCCGATGCCGGAGTTGTTGACCCCGCCGAAAGGCAGGTTGCCCTGCGCGTAGTGCAGCACCACCTGGTTGATGGCCACACCACCCGAGCTGGTCTGCGCCAGGATGCGGCGCGTACGCGCCTTGTCCTGGCTGAACACATACAGCGCCAGCGGCTTGGGACCCTCGTTGATCTGGCGCACCACCTCGTCCACGTTGCGGAAGGTCAGGATGGGCAGCAGCGGGCCAAAAATCTCTTCCGACATGATGGCCGCGTCGCGGGGCACCTGATCGAGCAGCGTCGGCGCGATGTAGCAGCCCGCCACGTCCACCTCGCCACCGGTCAGGGTGCGCGCGCCCTTGGCCACGGCGTCTTGCAGCAGCCCGGCAATGCGCTGGGTGTGACGCTGGTTGATCACGCCCGTCAGGTCGCGGCAGGCACGCTGCGCCTCGGGCGTGGCACCGTAACGATCGGCCAGCACCTTACGGCACTCGGCCACGAAGCGGTCTTTGACGCTCTCGTGCACGAACACGTGGTCGGGCGCCACACAGATCTGACCGCAGTTGGTCAACTTGCCCCACAGCATCACCTCGGCGGCGTTGCGCAAGTTGGCCGTCTCATCGACGATCACGGGCGACTTGCCCCCCAATTCCAGCGTGACACTGGTGAGGTGCTTGGCCGCCGCTGCCATCACCACCTTGCCCACGGCCGGGGAGCCGGTGAAGAAGATGTGGTCAAACGGCAGCTCCAGCAGCGCGGTCGACGTCGGCAGGCTGCCCTCGAACAGGGCCACTTCGTTGGACGGGAAGGTGTCGGCAATGACCTGGGCCATCACGGCGCTGACCGAGGGCGTCATCTCGGAGGGCTTGAGGATGACGGTGTTGCCGGCCGCCAGTGCCGACACCAGCGGGCCGAAACACAGGTTGAGCGGGAAGTTCCACGGCGCGATGATCAGGCAACGGCCACGCGGCTGGTACTCGATCCAGCTTTCGGTGAACAGCGTGCCGATGGTCGGGCGCACGCGCTTGGGCTGAGCCCATTTCTTCAACGAACCGATGGTGTGGCGGATCTCTTCGAGCACCGGCATGAACTCGGTGCCGTCGACCTCGATGGCGGGCTTGCGGTAGTCCTTCTCGAACGCGGCGTAGAAGTCGGCACGACGGGCCAGCATGGCCTCACGCAGCTTCTTCAGGCGCGTGATGCGCTCGGCAATCGTCGATTCGCGCCAGGCCAGCGAGGTGGCCAGTTGCGAGTCAAAGACCCGACGGATGTCCGCGGGATCAGACTCCCCGGTCTTGGGATCGACAAGGTGCATCACAGGTCGGGTCATGAGAACTCCAGGTTCAACGATCGAGATCAGGCCACATCAGGGTGGGAGACCCACCCGCCGAGATCAGGCCTTCTTGGTTTTGACAGGGGTGGCCTTTTTGGCAGCCGCTTTCTTGGCAGGGGCCTTGTTGGCAACCACAGCCGTCGGCGTCGCGGCCTTCTTGGCGGGCACCTTCTTGGCCGGTGCTGGCTTGGCTGCCGTCTTGGTGGCGGCGGCCTTCTTCGCCGCTGCGGGTTGGGCCGCCACCGTGGTCGTCGGCTTGGAAGCGGCCTTCTTCACAGGTTTGACCAGCGCCTCGGTCGCCGCTGCCGGTTTCGCCGGAGCCTTTGCGGGCGCTTTTGCAGGTGCTTTCACCGTCGGCAACTTCACCGCGACCTTCTTGGCGCTGGCGGGGGGCGCCGCCTTCTTGGCCGTCGGCACACGCACACCCTCGGCGCTCAGACCGGCACGGATCAGACGTTCGGTCAGGGCATTCAGGTCCCCGCCCTCTTGCTCAGCCAGGGCACGCAGGCGCTGCACCAACTCATCCTTGAGCTTGCAGGCGAACGGCACCAAGCCCGCCGCCTGGTCCAGTCGACGCTGCTCGCGGCGATCGGGCACCGCGGTCGAGGCCACGCCAAAGCGCGTCGGCACCGGGGCCTTCTGCACGCCTTCGCGCAGCTTGATGGCTTTGTTCTTTTCCAGGTCGGTTTTCTTCATGCTCATGGCGAGGCGGTCCCCTCACGGGACAAAATAGAGGTCGGGCACGCGGATCGCACCGTATCTGAAAACAGCGTGATCCACAATCCCGAGATTGTGCACGGTGAAACCCCTCTTGTGCCCGCGTCCATCCCCCTGACAACCCTGAATCGCCCCCCACCATGCCCCTGCAACAGATCACCTTTCCCCTGCGTGGCGAATTCATCACCCTTGACCGCCTGCTCAAGGCCTGCGGCCTCGCCGAAAGCGGCGGACGCGCCAAGACCATGGTGGCCGAGGGCATGGTGCAGGTTGATGGCCGCGACGAGCTGCGCAAGACGGCCAAGATCCGCGGCGGTCAGGTGGTGAGCCTGCACGGTGCCCGCATCAAGGTGCTGCCCGATCCTGATCTGGATCAGGTTTCCCCCGACAACGGGGATTGACCCGAGGCCACGCCTCGCCACTTGAGGCACGATGCAAGGCAGATGAGCTGCACCTCACACCGCTGGAACTGATCGACCGCATCGCCGCGCTGGTGCCACCGCCACGCACCC
>NZ_JAEIJE010000049.1:0-1842 GCF_016772095.1 Comamonas sp. NyZ500
CGATCTACCAACACCACCTCCGCGCCAGTGCTAGCTTTTCGTACCGTCACTTATTGCACTGAAAACGAGGAGACCCCAACGTGGACATCCAGATGCGCACCAATGTGCCGCACATCTTCGCCATCGGCGACATCGTGGGCCAGCCCATGCTGGCGCACAAGGCGGTGCACGAGGCGCATGTGGCGGCGGAAGTGATCGCCGGCGAATTGCAGGGCAACAAGGAACTGGCCAGCGCCGCCTTCAACGCCCGCGTGATCCCCAGCGTGGCCTACACCGACCCCGAAGTGGCCTGGGTGGGCCTGACCGAAGACCAGGCCAAGCAGCAGGGCATCAAGGTCAAGAAGGGCCTGTTCCCCTGGGCGGCCTCGGGCCGCGCCATTGCCAACGGCCGCGACGAAGGCGTCACCAAGCTGCTGTTCGACGACAGCCCCGAAGCAGGATCAGGAGACGGCCATGCTGGCCGGGGCCACGGCAAGATCCTGGGCGGCGGCATGGTCGGCACGCATGCGGGCGACATGATCGGCGAGATCGCCCTGGCCATCGAGATGGGTGCGGACGCTGTCGACATCGGCAAGACCATCCACCCGCATCCGACGCTGGGCGAGAGCATCGGCATGGCGGCGGAAGTGGCGCATGGCAGCTGCACGGATGTGCCGCCTGCGCGCAAGTAAGTCCGCAGCCAAGCTACCCTGACAAGGCCCGAACTGGCGACGGTTCGGGCCTTGTGCTTTGCGTACCCAAACAATCGCCGCAGAATACTGTGCATTTGTACAGTATTCATGTCAGCCACTTCCAAGCCCAAGCTCTACAACCCACGCCACCCCGAACGCACGCTGCTCTACCAAATGGTAGCCGAGCACTACGAGACCTGGCTAGAGTTGGCCAGCGCGGGTCAGTTCGACGGCCAGGGCGACCACCACACCCCCAAGCCCTTCGTGCGCAAAGCGTTTGCCAAGTATCTTGAGTGCGGCATCTTTGCCCATGGCTTTGCCCGCGCTCGCTGCGGCGACTGTGGGCACGACTACTTTGTAGCCTTCTCCTGCAAAGGCCGGGGAGTCTGCCCCTCGTGCACCACGCGGCGGATGGTGGAGACGGCGGCACACCTGAGCGACCACGTTTTCCCCCGCCTGCCGGTGCGCCAGTGGGTGCTCTCCGTGCCCAAGAGGTTGCGGTACTTCATGCAACGCGACGGAGCGGTGCTGAGCATGGTGCTGCGCATCTTTCTGCGGGTGATCGCACAAACTCTGCAGACCCACAGCCCCGGTGCGGCCCATATGGACAAGGCAGGCCTGCACATCGGTGCCATCGCCTTCATTCACCGATTCGGCTCCAGCCTCAATGAACACGTCCACTTCCACGTTTGTGTGGTGGACGGGGTGTTTGAGGAAGTGGAGGGCGAGGGCGATGCTGATGCGACCCCTCGAATCTCATCGCCGGGTGTCATCTTTCACGCGGCCACCGGCATCGATGCGGCTACCGTGGCCCCAGTGCAGACCACACTGCAAAAACGCATCCTGCGCGCCTTCGTTGCTCGGGGCCTGCTGGAGAACTGTGACGCCAAAGACATGCTGGGCTACAAACACAGCGGCTTCTCGGTGGACGCCGGTGTCTGCATCGAAGCCCACGACCGCGCTGCGCTGGAGCGGCTGCTGCGCTATTGCGCGCGTCCACCGTTTTCCATGGAGCGCCTACGCAAAGAGGGAAGCAAACTGGTGTACCGCTGTGCCAAACAGCGCAGCGAGCCCACCAGTGACAAGCGTGGTGCCAAGGCAGATGAGCTGCACCTCACACCGCTGGAACTGATCGACCGCATCGCCGCGCTGGTGCCACCGCCACGCACCC